>NZ_DBMDDV010000040.1:0-14986 GCF_057431175.1 Gemmiger sp.
AATTACTTGTAAATTTGGAATTGATTATCGTGGGTTTCCAAACCCACGTTCAAGGTTCCACAAGTTTCAGTTTTGTTCAATTTTCAAGGTCCTGCTGTGCTGTCGCGTCTCCGTGACAGCTTGTATATTATATCCTGTCCAGCCAAAAATGTCAATAGGGTTTTTAAAAGTTTTTTGGATTTTTTTCAGGAAGGGCATTTGAGGGGAAATTGAGTGGTATAGGCAAGGCGGAGGGCCGGGCATGCCCGGCCCCTACGGCGCAACAGATGGGGGAAAGTTGGTGATGCGGGCAGGGTGCGCGGGCGGCATATATGCCGCCCCTACGGGTGGGCCGTTGGGTGAGTGGTTGCCGTAAAGGGTTTGGTTGCGGGGTGCATCGGGGGAAAATATCTGCTTGCGCATCGTGCGGAAAAGCTTTATACTGATACTATAATAATGTATGGGTGGAACGAGCCATGATGAAGATTTACCGCACGCAGGACAAGCAGCTGACGCGGGTCGATGATATGAGCGAGGGGGCGTGGATCTGCCTGACCAGCCCCACCGATGAGGAAGTGCGCCGGGTAGCGGCAACACTGGACATCGAACCTACCGATATCGTCGCGGCGACCGACCCCGAGGAATCGGCGCGTATCAGCCTGGAGGACGGCTACACCGTCATCATCGTGGACATCCCCATCAAGGTGGATGGCGCGAGCGAGGGCGTGTACACCACCATCCCCCTGGGCATCCTGCTGACGCAGGAGCTGATCGTCACGGTCTGCTCCGCTGATACCGCCGTGGTCGGCGATTTCGCCGCCTGCCGTGTCAAGGGGTTCTCAACGCGGAAGAAGATGCGGTTCGTCTACCAGCTTTTGTACCGCGCCGCCACTATGTATCAGCAGGAACTGCGGCTCATCGACCGCCGCCGCCAGGCCATTGAGAAGAATCTTGCCGGAGAGCTGAAGGACAGCGACCTGATGGAGCTGCACGCGCTGGAATCCACGCTGGTCTACTTTGCCACCAGTCTGCGCGCCAACGCCACGGTGCTGGACCGCCTGACCCGCTACAAGCGGCTGGAGCAGTACCCCGACGACCGCGAATTGTTGGACGACGTTATCGTCGAAATTCGCCAGGCCATTGAGATGACCAGCATCTACCGCGACGATATCAAGGGCACACGAGAGCTGTTCAGCTCGATTTTGGACAACCGCCTGAACAACGCCATGAAATACCTGACCAGCATCACCCTGTTGATGGCCGTGCCCACCGTTATCAGCGGTTTGTACGGCATGAACGTCCAGTCCGACGGTATGCCGTTTGCCAACACCACCGCCGGGTTTGCCATTGTGCTGGCGCTGACGCTGGCTTTGTGCGTGTTTGCGGCGTGGGTGCTGCACAAAAAGCATATGTTGTAAGGCGGGCACACACACGTGCACCCCCACAAAAATGTAACGCCTGCCGCAAAAAGCAGGCGTTTTGTGTAACATTTGCAGGGCAAATCCCTACCTTATATATAAAGGAGGTCAAAACCATGGAGGACGCTTTGATCGTGGACCTGTACTGGGCCCGGGACGAGCAGGCACTGGCCGAGACGGCGGCCAAGTTCGGCACGTACTGCCGCAAAATTGCCGACAACATTCTGCACAGCGCCCATGACGCCGAAGAATGCGAGAACGACACCTGGCTGGCCGCGTGGAACAGTATGCCCACCAACCGCCCCGCGCGGCTGGCGCCGTACCTGGGGCGCATCACGCGGAATCTGGCGCTGGATCGCTTTGACAAGGCATCGGCCCAGAAGCGTGGCAGCGGACAGACCTGTGCCCCGCTGGACGAGCTGGCCGAGTGCGTCGCCGCGCCGGGCGGCGTGGAGGACAGTTTTGACGCCGCCGAAACCGGACGGATCATCAGCGATTTTCTGCGTACTTTGCCGGAAGAAACACGCAATATATTTTTGCGCCGCTATTGGTATTGCGACGCCACGGCAGATATTGCCGCGCGGTACGGTCTGACTGAGAGCAAGGTGTGGGTGACGCTGCACCGCACGCGCGGCAAGCTGTCCGCATACTTACAGGAAAGGGGTGCCGCGCTGTGACAGAACGTGAATTGTTTGAGGCCATCGGCCATGTGGACGATGACCTGATTTTGGCCGCCGACGCGCCGTTGAAAAAGCGCCGCAAACCGCCAGTATACTGGCGGCAGCTGGTGTCGGTGGCGGCGTGCGCGTGCATCTTCCTGGGCGGCGTGGCCGTGTGGCAGAGTGACGGATTCCGCAAAGCCAACATGACCAGCGAAGCCGCCGCCTTTGCCGACGACGCCCCGGAGGAAGCCGCCGAGATTGCCCCCGCACCGGATGTACCAATGCTGAGCGCCGCTGCGCTGCAGGCAGACAACGGGGACGCGGCCGCCAAGGAGGGGGCAGCAAAGGATTCCGCCGAGTCGTCTATCGCACTGGGCCTGGCACGGTGCGTGCAGATCGACGGCGTGCGTTATTTTGAGTCGCCGAAGGTGATTGATTTCATCGCTAACCGCGACCCGGACGGCGTGATCTCCGACAGCGTCGACAGAGACGCATTCCCTGAGACAGACAGGTGCTCGAATTTTGGCACGGGGTATCCGTACTGGGTGACCGGGGACAACGCCGTGGTCGTGGAGATCGACGGGGAATATTGCGAGTTTGAGGCGAATTGAGGGTTCTACTTGCTTTCCCCTTTGGGGGAAGGTGGCCCCGCAGGGCCGGATGAGGGGCGCGTGTACCGCGGCACCCCGATAGCGGACGGCACGGCAAGGCTGGCACTCATCAGTCAGCGGTCGGGGCCGCTGACGACTTCCCCCTCGGGGGAGAGCCATGCTCACACAAAGTACAAATGACCCATGAGAGGCAGCCACCGTCTCCATGGGTCATTTTTTATCCCGCTCTTTGGCGGCGCTCAGGGCTTCGGGTTTGCGGGTCTCGGGGGTCAGCAGTTTGGCGCGGGTCACGGCGGCACCGCCGAACTTTTTCCGCAGGGCGTCTGCGGCGCGGTCGAGCTTTTCCTGCTTGTCGATGCGGGCGGCATCCGTGAACAGGTCCATCTGCTCAAAGTTGTCCTCGCTGGTTTTTTCGGCGCTGACACCCACTAGCCGCACCGGGCGCGCGGGCCACATCTGGCGCATCAACTCGGTGGCGACGTGATAGAGCCGGTCGGTGGAGTTCGTCGGATTGGGCAGGGTCGTCTGGTGGCTGGTGCGGCGAAAGGCGTTATCCACCAGCTGCACCGTCACCACGCGGGCGGTCTTGCCGTCGGCCCGCAGGCGGCGGCCCACCGAATCACAGAGCGCCAGCATCGTGGCGTCGGCGTCCTCGGGCCGGGGCAAGTCCCGGGGCATCGTTACGCTGTTGCCGTAGCTGTTGTCACGGCTGCCCTGCTTCGTCACCGGGTCAGACTCGCGGCCGTTGGCGTAGTTCCACAGCGTATCGCCCCGGGTGCCGAACAGCCCCACCGCCGTCTCGCGGTCGAGCTTGGCGAAATCGCCGATGGTGTAGACCCCGCAACCGTTCAGCCGCTTGGCCGCACTGGGGCCGACACCGAACAGATCGCCCACCGGCAGCGGCCACATCTTCTTTTCGACCTCGTATCTATATAAGGTATGGACCTTGTCGGGCTTTTCAAAGTCGGAGGCCATTTTGGCAAGCAGGCGGTTGGGCGCGATGCCGACATTGACCGTGAAGCCCAGCTCCCGGCGCACGCGGCGGCGGATGGTGTGGGCGGCGGTCAGCGGCGGGCCGAACAGCGCCTCGGTGCCGGTCATGTCAAGGAAGGCCTCGTCGATGCTGTATTGTTCAACATCCGGGGTGTAGTCGTTCAAAATAGCAATCAGTGCCTTGCTGTTTTTGACGTAGAAGTCAAAGTCCGGCGGCACGATGGTCAGCCCCGGGCACTTGGCGCGGGCGGCGAAAAGACTCTCCCCTGTCTGGATGCCGAATTTTTTTGCCGGGGCGCTTTTGGCCAGCACAACGCCGTGGCGCTTGGCCTCGTCGCCGCCCACAACGGCGGGGATGGTGCGCAGGTCGACGGTTCCGCCGTCCTGCAGCGATTTAAGCGCCGACCATGAGAGGAAGGCCGAGTTGACATCGACGTGGAAGTAGATTTTGGGCATGGGTGGGGCGGCCTCCTTTCCATTTTCTTTGCCTTCGCCCTGAGGGGGAAGCCTTTATAAAGATTATACCACAAACTCGCTCTTGCACATAGCCTGCAAACGTGGTATAATCATATGTATATTTATACAGATAATACGTATATTTACAAAAGGAGCAACCATATGGACCTCGTAGGACATGATTTTTTGACGCTGTTGGACTTTACCCCGGCTGAGATCGGCGGCCTGCTGGACCTGGCGGCCGAGCTGAAAGCCAAGAAAAAGGCGGGCATTCCCCACGATACGCTGCGCGGCAAAAACGTGGCGCTGATTTTTGAAAAGACTTCCACCCGCACCCGCTGCTCGTTCGAGGTCGCGGCCCACGACTTAGGGATGGGCACCACCTACCTGGACCCCACCGGCAGCCAGATCGGCAAAAAGGAGTCCATCGCCGACACGGCGCAGGTGCTCTCCGGTATGTTTGAGGGCATCGAGTACCGCGGCTACGGCCAGGCCATTGTGGAAGAGCTTGCCAAGTACGCCAGCGTGCCGGTGTGGAACGGCCTGACGAACGAGTACCACCCCACCCAAATCCTGGCCGACTTTTTGACGCTGCGTGAGCATTTCGGCAAGCTGCAGGGCCTGAAATTTGCCTACATGGGCGACGCCCGCTACAACATGGGCAACAGCCTGATGATCGGCTGCGCGAAGATGGGCCTGCATTTTGTGGCCTGCGCACCCAAAGCCTACTGGCCGAACCCCGAGCTGGTCGCCAAATGCCGGGAGTTTGCCCGCCTGAGCGGCGGCAGCATCACACTTTCCGAGGATACCGACGCTGTGGCCGGGGCCGATGTGGTCTACACCGATGTGTGGGTCAGCATGGGTGAGCCGGTGGAAGTGTGGGAGGAGCGTATCAATGCCCTGGCCCCCTACCAGGTCAACGCGCAGCTGATGGCGAAGGCCAAGGGCACCGCCGTGTTCATGCACTGTCTGCCCGCCTACCACGACCACAAGACCGCCGTGGGCAAGGAAATGGGCGAGAAATTTGGCCGCGACGCCATGGAAGTGACCGACGAGGTATTCAACGGCCCGCAGTCCATCGTGTTCCAGGAGGCCGAGAACAGAATGCATACCATCAAGGCCGTGATGGCGGCAACGCTGGGAGCGTGAGTCCCAAGCCTTCCCCTGTGGGGGAAGGTGGCCCCGCAGGGCCGGATGAGGGGCAAAGTTTGCCGTGGCAACCCGCTTGCGGGCGACAATGGTAAGGTTTTCCCTCATCAGTCAGCGGGCGGGGCCGCTGACAGCTTCAGTCTCCGCGCTAAGAGCCGCCTACGGCGGTTGCGCTCCGACACGCGCCTGCGGGCGCAGCCCCAAGGGAGAAGCCAGACACAGAAAAAGGCACGTCCAACGCAGGACGTGCCTTTTCATTTATAAAGAATTACTCCTCAACATAACCATACTGCAGGTACCAGTAGCCGTAGGGGCTGTGCCAGGTGCCCTTCAGAGAGGGGCTCTGCAGCCAGAAGTCGTTGTAATACGCAACGGGGATGCAGGCGGCGTCGGCCATCAGCATGTCCTCGGCCTCGTGCAGCTTCTCAAAGTGGGTAGCCTTGTCGGCAACGCGGGACTCCTCGATGACCTTGTCGAAGTCGGGGTTGGCGTACTTGCCGTCGTTGTTGCCGTTGTTGGTGGTGAACAGCTCCAGCATGTTGGAGGGGTCGTTGTAGTCCATGGACCAGCCGTTGCGGCTGATGTCATAGTCACCGGCGCGGCGCATCGGCAGGAAGCTGGCCCACTCGACCTTGTTGATGTTGACGGTGATGCCCAGCTCGCCCCAGGCCTGCTGGACGTACTCAGCAACGGGGATGTGGTAGCCGGCGTCGTTGGCGCTGTACTCAACAACCGGGAAGCCCTCGCCGTCCGGGTAGCCGGCCTCGGCCATCAGCTGCTTGGCCTCCTCGAGGTTGGCCTCGTAGTCGTCGCCGATGTAGGGCTTGCCGCCGTTGGCATTGTCCATGAAGTAGCCCTCGTTGTCCACGATGCCGGGGCCAACCAGCGCAGTGGCGGGGGTGTAGATGCCCTGCATGATGGTGTTGGCAACGTAGTCGCGGTCAATGGCCAGAGACATAGCCTTACGGACATTGGGGTCGGTGAACGGCTCCTTCTGATCGTTCAGGGAGATGTAGTAGGTGCCCATGATCTCATCGAGATAGAAGTCGCCGCCGTCCTCGGCCCTGGTCAGGCTGGGGATCTCATCGGTGGGGACGTCCTTGACGAGCTGTGCCTCACCGCTGTTGTAGGCGGCGTAGGCAGCGCTGGAATCCTCGAGCAGAAGCAGGGTGATGGTGTCGGAAACGATCTTGGAGGAATCCCAGCCGCCGACGTAGTTCGGGTTCTTGGACAGAACAATACGCTCGGAGGGGATCCAATCGGTGATCATGTAGGGGCCGTTGCAGACGTAGGTGTCGGGCTCGGTGCACCAGGCGTCGCCGTTGGCCTCCACAGTGGCCTGCTGCACGGGTGAAGTGGCGACGAAAGCGGCCAGCTTGTCAAAGTAGGAGCAGGGATAGCTCAGGGTGATGGTCAGGTCCTTACCGTCCTCGCTGGCAACGACGTTCAGGGCGTCCCAGTCGGGATCGGTGGTGGTGTTGCCGTCCGCATCGGGGTTGCCGATGGCATCCTGATAGCCGTCGATCATGCCGACAACCGTCTCAGCATAGGGGGCGGCGGTGTCGGGGCAGGCCAGACGCTTGAAGCTGTACTCGAAGTCGGCGGCGGTCAAATCGGAACCGTCGCTCCACTTCAGGCCGTCGCGCAGGTGGAAGGTCCAGACCAAGCCGTCATCGCTGACTTCGTAGCTCTCGGCCTGACCGGGCTGGATTTCGTTGTTCTCGTCGATGATGAGCAGGGGCTCCTCGATGGTGATGAGGGTGTTGCCGCCGTCGACGGCAGCGTTCAGGGCCGGGTCCAGGGTCTCGGGGTTGGGGCCGAGCTGGACGGTGAAGCCGGTGCCCTCGCCGGTGGCGGCGTCAGCAGCCTCGGTGGTGGCAGCATCAGCAGTACCGGTGGTGTCGGTCGTGCTTGCGGAACCGCCGCAGGCAGCCAGAGAAACTGCCATACCGGCAGCCATCGCCGCGGCGATGATTCTCTTGTTCTTCATGTTGCTTGTATCCTCCTGATGGATCTTTCTTACACTCGTTGTCTGTCCGTGACAGGCGAACATTGACTATTATAGTACGCGCAACACAGGATTGCAAGTTCGGCAACGATATGTTACTGTTTTGTAACGGTTTTGCTTTCCCCAAGGGGAAGCCTCACCAACAAAAAAAGGCACGGCCTTTTAACAGGTCGTGCCCTTTATAAAGGTTAGTTACTGCTCAACATAACCGTACTGCAGGTACCAGTAGCCGTAGGGGCTGTGCCAGGTGCCCTTCAGAGAGGGGCTCTGCAGCCAGAAGTCGGTGTAGTAAGCAACGGGGATCGCACCGGCATCCTCCATCAGGATGTCCTCGGCCTCGTGCAGCTTCTGGAAGTGGACGCTCTTATCGGCGACCTTGGAGGCTTCGATGGCGGCATCGAACTCGGGGTTGCTGTACTTACCATCGTTGTTGCCGTTGGTGGTGGTGAACAGCTCGATCATGTTGGAAGGATCGTTGTAGTCCATGACCCAGCCGTTACGGCTGACGTCGTAGTCACCGGCGCGGCGCATCGGCAGGAAGCTGGCCCACTCGACCTTGTTGATGTTGACGGTGATGCCCAGCTCGCCCCAGGCCTGCTGGACGTACTCAGCAACGGGGATGTGGTAGCCGGCGTCGTTGGCGCTGTACTCGATGGTGGGGAAGCCCTCGCCGTTCGGGTAACCAGCATCGGCCATCAGCTGCTTGGCCTCCTCGAGGTTGGCGTCGTAGTCGTCGCTGATGTAGCGCTCGCCGCCGTTGGCGTTGTCGTAGAACATGCCGTTCTCATCGACGATGCCGGGGCCGACGAAGTTGTAAGCGGGCTCGTAGGTGCCCTGCATGATGGTGTTGGCAACGTAGTCACGGTCAATGGCCAGGCTCAGAGCCTTGCGGACCTTGGCATTCGTGAACGGCTCCTTCTGGTCGTTCAGGGAGATGTAGTAGGTGCCCAGGATGGTGTCAACGTAGAAGTCGCCGCCGTCCTCAGCCTTGGTCAGGCTGGGGATCTCATCGGTGGGGACGTCCTTGATGAGCTGTGCCTCACCGCTGTTGTAAGCGGCGTAGGCAGCGCTGGAGTCCTCGAGCAGGAGCAGGGTGATGGTGTCGGAAACGATCTTGGAGGTATCCCAGCCGCCGTTGTAGTTCGGGTTCTTGGACAGAACAATACGCTCGGAGGGGATCCAATCGCTGATCATGTAGGGGCCGTTGCAGACGAAGGTGTCAGGCTGCGTGCACCAGGCATCGCCGTTGGCCTCAACCGTAGCCTGCTGCACGGGGCTCATAGCCGCGAAGGCGCAGAGCTTATCGAAGTAGGAGCAGGGATAGGACAGCTGGACGGTCAGGGTCTTGCCGTCCTCGCTGGCGTGGACGTTCAGGGCATCCCAGTCGGGATCGGTGGTGGTGTTGCCGTCCGCATCGGGGTTGCCGATGGCATCCTTATAGCCGTCAATCATGCCGACAACGGTCTCGCCGTAGGGGGCTGCGGTGTCGGGGCAGGCCAGACGCTTGAAGGAGTACTCAAAGTCCTTCGCCGTCAGGTCGGAGCCGTCGCTCCACTTCAGGCCGTCCTTCATGGTGAAGGTCCAGGTCAGGCCGTCCTCGGAGACCTCGGGCAGCTCTGCCTGGCCGGGAACAACCTCGTTGTTCTCGTCGATGAGCAGCAGCGGCTCAAAGGTGGTGATGATGGTGTTGGCACCGTCGATAGAGCTGTTCAGCGCGGGATCCAGGGTTTCGGGGTTAGGTCCGAGCTGGACAGTGAAACCGGCAGCGTCGCCGGTAGCCTCGGTGGCTTCGCTGGTCGCAGCTTCGGTGGATGCAGCGGTGCTGGTCTCGGTGGAGGCTGCGGTGCTGGCAGAGCCGCCGCAGGCAGCGAGAGAAGCAGCCATGCAGCCGGCCATAGCCACGGCAGCAACGTTCTTCATCTTCATGTGAAATACCCTCCAAATTCATTATACTTTATACCCAATCCCCCTCGGGGGCAGCGCCCCCAACGGAGTGAATATTTATACTTTACCACTCTAAAGCGGCATTTGCAAGTGTTCTGTAATTTTTGTAACTGTTTTGATAGAAAATTCGTTTGTATCTCTACCACGGACAATTCTGTGTGTCGCAGATAGATGTCTCTCTACCGCATACAATTTTGCTTAAAACGCAAGGCGGCCACGGCTGACCGCCTTGCATATGTATAAATTTCAGGCCGAGTGAAGTCAGTCGGCGGACAGAATCGTCCAAAGGCCCTCACGGCCGCCGTCCAGCAGGTTGCAGGGGCGTCGAGGACGCCGTCCCCCTACTTATTTTACCTTATCCAGATGGTGGCAGGCTGCCCAATGGCCGCTGCTGACCTCCTTGAACTCCGGCACCTCGGCAGCGCAGCGCTCATCGGCGTAGGGGCAGCGGGTGCGGAAACGGCAGCCGCTCGGCGGGTTCAGCGGACTGGGCACATCGCCCTGCAGCACAATGCGGTGGCTCTGGCGGGCCATCACGGGGTCAGCCACCGGAATGGCCGAGATCAGGCTGCGGGTGTAGGGGTGGACGCTGTGGGCGATCAGCTCAAAGCTGTCGGCCAGCTCGACCAGCTTGCCCAGATACATAACGCCGATGCGGTTGGAAATGTGCTTGACAACGCTCAGGTCGTGCGCAATAAAGAGGTAGGTCAGCCCCATCTCCTGCTGCAGATCCTCAAACATATTGACGACCTGTGCCTGAATTGAGACATCCAGCGCGGAGACAGGCTCGTCGCAGACAATGAACTCAGGGTCCACAGCCAGCGCACGGGCGATGCCGACACGCTGACGCTGACCGCCGGAGAACTCGTGCGGGTAGCGGTTGGCGTGCTCACTGTTCAGGCCGACACGCTCCAGCAGGGAGATGATCTTGTCGTGACGCTCCTTGGCGTTGGCGCACAGGTGGTGGATGTCGATGCCCTCACCGACGATATCACCGATGGTCATGCGGGGGTCCAGGCTCGCGTAGGGGTCCTGGAACACGATCTGCATACGGCGGCGGTAGGGCAGCATATCCACCGCGATCTTCTTTTTCTTGTCAAACAGCACCTTGCCGTCATAGATGATGGTGCCGTCCGTCGGTTCATACAAACGCAGCAGGGTGCGGCCAGTGGTGGTCTTGCCGCAGCCGGATTCGCCGACCAGACCCAGGGTCTCGCCCTTGCGGATGGCAAAGCTGACGTCATCGACAGCCTGCACATACTGCTTGTTCTTGCCCACGCCGCCGGCCGGGAAGTACTGCTGCAAATGCTTTACTTCAACAAGATTCTCGCTCATTCGGCTTTGCCCCCTTTCTCAAATTCTTCTTTCTGGCGCAGCCAGCAATAGGTGTAATGGGTGTCGCTCAATTCGGTTTTGGGCGGCATCTTATTCAGGCAGACCTTCATGCAGCTCTTGCAGCGCGGCGCGAAGGGGCAGCCCGCAGGCGGATTCAGCAGGTCAACCGGCTGGCCCTCGATGGGCACCAAGCGTTCCTTCTCCTCGGCGTTCAGCTTGGGGATGGAGTTGATCAGGCCCTTGGTGTACTCGTGCTGGGGGTTGTAGAAAATCTCGTCGGTGGTGCCGTACTCGACGATGTGACCGGCGTACATGACGGCGATCTTCTCGCACATCTGGGCGACAACACCCAGGTCATGGGTGATCATGATAATGGACATACCCAGCTTGTGGCGCAGGTCGTTCATCAGCTCAAGGATCTGCGCCTGAATCGTGACGTCCAGCGCGGTGGTCGGCTCGTCAGCGATCAGCAGCTTCGGCTCGCAGGCCAGCGCAATGGCGATCATAACACGCTGGCGCATACCGCCGGACAGCTCGTGGGGGTACTGCTTCAGGCGGCGGTCCGGCTCGTTGATGCCGACCAGCTCCAGCAGCTCCTTAGCGCGGGCCCAGGCTTCCTGCTTGGTCTTTTTGGTGTGCAGCAGGATGACCTCGACGATCTGGTTGCCGATGGTGTACACCGGGTTCAGACTCGTCATAGGGTCCTGGAAGATGATGGAGACCTCGTTGCCGCGGATCTTGCGGAACTCCTTCTCGGTCATTTTGTCGATCTGGTGGCCGTTGAACCACACCGTGCCGCCGACCAGACGGCCGGGGTAAGCGGTCAGGCCCATGATGGAATACGCCGTGACAGACTTGCCGGAGCCGGACTCGCCGACGATGCCCAGCACGTCGCCCTGGTTCATGCTGAAGGACACGCCGTTCAGCGCTTTGACTTCGCCCGCGGGGGTGAAGAAGGACAGGCGTTCGTCCTTGATTTCAAGAATTTTCTCGCTCATGTTTGCTTCTCCTCCCCTCTCAGCTCTTCAGTTTCGGGTCAAATGCGTCGCGCAGGCCATCGCCGAACAGGTTGAAAACCAGGATCATAACGCTGATCATCAGCGCGGGGGCAATCAGCAGCACCGGGTAGGTGTTCATGCCCTTGACGGCGTCGGTTGCCAGAGAGCCCAAGGACGGCATAGGCGCAGCAACGCCCAGGCCGAGGAAGCTCAGGTAGCTCTCGGTGAAGATGGAGGACGGGATCTGCAGGGTGGTGGTGACGATCAGGGTACCCATGCAGTTGGTCAGCAGGTGCTTTTTGATGATGCGGCCGCCGGATGCGCCCAGTGCGCGGGCAGCGGTGACATACTCGCTCTCTTTCAGCGTCAGGACCTGGGAGCGGACGATACGCGCCATGCCGACCCAATACAGCAGCGCGAAGATGATGAAGATGGACACCATGTTGGGGCCGAGGGTCTGCATCCAGCCGAAGCCGGGCTTGGTCGCCAGCGCTTCCAGCGGTTCCTTGATGGCCATAGCCAGCAGGATAATGAGCAGGATGTCGGGGATGGTGTAGAGAATATCGGTAATGCGCATCATGATGTTATCGACCCAGCCGCCCGCAAATGCGGAGATAGCGCCGTAGGTCGCACCGATGAGCAGGACCAGCACAGAGGCCAGCAGGCCGACGGACAGGGAGACGCGGGTGCCCATCATGACACGCACGGCAAAGTCACGGCCCATACGGTCGGTGCCCAAAATGTGGGGGAATACGTTCTCGCCCTGGTCGATGAGCTTCTGCTCTGCGGCAGAATACTCAAACGGAGCCAGGTTGTTGCTGCCCTTGATCTGCTGCTCGTAGCTGTACGGCCAGAGGCTGGGCAGAATGTAGGCCATGAAGGCAATCAGCAGGATGACCACCAGGCTGACCATGGCGATCTTGTTTTTCTTCAGGCGGCGCATGCCGTCCTTCCAGAAGTTGACGCTCTCACGCATGACAACAAGGCTCTTCTTCTCGTCGTTGGATGCGGGGGCGAAATCTTCCACGTTGAGTTGCAGGCTCAACGGATTCTTTTTCAGATTTTCCATTTTGTCTGCTCCTCCTTACTTCAGCTTGATGCGCGGGTCGATGATCTTGTACAGGATGTCAACGATGACGTTGGCAACAATGACGAGGGTCGCCAGCAGAATCGTGGTGCCCATGATCATCATGTAGTCACGGTTGGTGATGGCAGACACGAAGTCACGGCCCAGGCCGGGGATGGAGAAGATCTTCTCGACGACGAAGGAACCGGTCATCAGACCTGCCAGCATGGGGCCGACATAGGTGACAACAGGCAGGATGGCGTTGCGCAGGGCGTGTTTGAACAGGATCTTCACGCTGGAAACGCCCTTGGCGCGGGCGGTGCGCATGTAATCCTGACCCATGACGTCCAGCAGACTGGAACGCATCAGGCGGGTGATGTAGGCGGTGGGGTAAATAGCCAGCGCTGTCACGGGCATGATGTAGGCCGCCGGCTCATTCAAACCGACGGTGGGCAAAATTTTCAGATTCATGCCGAAGGTGTAAAGCAGCACGACGCTGGAAATAAAGCTCGGGATAGCGATGCCGCAGGTGGCGAAGACAATAATAAGGTTGTCAGCCCATTTCCCTCGGTTATACGCAGACAGACAGCCCAGCGGAATGCCGACGCACAGGGCGACCAGAACGGCCAGACCGGCGGTGCGGGCAGACACAGGCAGCTTGGAGAAGATGATCTGGTTGACGGTACGGCCGCGCTGTTTCAGGCTCAGGCCCATATCGCCGTGGACAAGGCTGTTCATGTAGTTGAGGTACTGCACACCCAGGGGCTTGTCCAGGCCGTATTTTTCGGCCAGAGCCTGCTGGGCTGCTTTACTGATGGACTTTTCCGCCACGAACGGGCCGCCGGGGACCAGGTTCATGATGAAAAAGGTAAGGGTCGCGACGATGAACACGCTGAAAATGCCCATTGCCACGCGCTTGACGATGTACTTCGCCATGGTTTAGTGCCACTCCGTTTCTTAATGGAATACAAATTGGGGTCGATTCTGGTTTATCTGTTTAATGTTCTGTACTGTGCACGCGCATTTGTGCGTACACTGTGGACACGAAAGAGAATAAAAAAGCCGATGGCGGCTGCGATTGCAAACACCATCGTTCGTAATCCAAAATCTATGAATATTATAAAATGTTGCAAAGTATTTGTCAATTCTCTGTCGCGCTCCTGGCAACGACAAACAGCCGAAAAGCCGCGCGTTTAGCTGCGAATTTTCGGTAAAGATGCCCATTTGCAGATTTTTTTGAGTTTTTTTGAAAAACTGCTTGACTTTCCCCACCGCCGGCGCTATAATAAAACACGTTCTCCGGCGAGAACGCCAAGAGAATATGCGCCGGTAGCTCAGCTGGATAGAGTGTCTGACTACGAATCAGAAGGTCGGGGGTTCGAGTCCCTTCCGGCGCACCAAGTTAAAAGCTACATTCAAAGAAATTTGGATGTAGCTTTAACTTTTTGTTTTATATAGTAAGCGCCTCATGTTATAGTAGACATGGGGCGCTTTTTATGTCTATACAGATTTATACAATATATCCTGCTATTATTAAAAAGGAAACACCTCTTGAATTGCAGAAGCTACGCATCGCGGCATACTGCCGCGTGAGCAAAGCTACGCCTGAACTTTTGCACAGCCTTGAAATTCAAGCACTCCATTTCAATACAATTATCACTGAAAACCCAAATTGGACGCTTTATAAAATTTACAGCGATATTGCGTCAGGCACACGAAAGTCTGGCCGCAGCGGGTACTGCGAAATGTTACGCGATGCGAAGCGACATCGTTTTGATTATATATTCGTCAAGTCATTGAGCCGCTTCGGGCGGGATACGCTTGAAGCTCTATCAACCATAAGGAGGCTGAAAGCTATGAATATTGGACTTATCTCTGAAGTTGAACGAATCAACACCTTAAAGATAGATGATGCCACGCTCTCTATTTTATTTGCCGTTGCACAGGAAGAAAGCGCCACAAAGAGCGAGAATATCAAATTTGGTATTCATCAACGTATGCGCGAAGGAAAAGCACTTTTGAATCACACCCGCTTTTTAGGTTATACCAAGGATGCCGAAGGGCAACTTGTAATTGTGCCCGAAGAAGCCGAGATCGTCCGTAAGATATTTTCGCTGTATTTAGAAGGCAACGGTGTCCGCAAAATTAAGCGGTACTTGGAGGAACACGGTATAAGAACGGTTACAGGAAAATCCGAATGGAGTACATCAACGATTGACCGTATGCTAAGCAATGAGAAATATATGGGCACTCTGTTACTGCAAAAGACCTGCGCAACTGGAAGAACATGTACCTGACGTTCAATTTCGGGTATGCGATCTTCGCGCCCAAGGGGACGTTCTATTAGCGGGCTGTGACGGGGGGCGA
>NZ_DBMDDV010000041.1:0-13366 GCF_057431175.1 Gemmiger sp.
ATCTGATTTCTTCTCTATATCCTGTAGTCCAAGAATATTCATCAGTTTATATGCATTTGCAACACTTGGTGTTGAAATTTCCTGTTCCCATTTTGCAATCGTCTGTCTCGATACTCCAAGTTCTGACGCCAATGCTTCTTGTGTCAATCCTTTTCGTTTTCTTGCTTCCGAGATTTGTTTACCCGACAACATACACTGCACATCTCCTTTCCTGAAAGTGTCTTTCTCTAATGTTAATTAAATCAAATTTTTCGCATACTTTCAAGCAACTTTGTGACTACTTTGTGTCAACACCTTGCTTTATAGACAATCTTTTTAGAAAACATATCCTCTCCCGCATGAAGGTCGATGAGGCCAACGATAAGATTCGTGCCGAAATGAAAAACTGATATTCACTATTCTCCTTCTCAAAAAGGGCTTCCGCATCTGCTGGCGGAAGCCCTTTTCTGTATAGTGCTTTACCCTCTAAAATCGGCCAAAGCACTGGCTATTAAATCTATTGTCGGCGAAGATATAGACGGTTCCTCTTTCTGCAAATTCGGTATATGCCCCATGCTCTGCTTTTCTAAGTATTCCTGCACGATTTGCTCAATCAAGGCACGGTCCGTCTGCTGAAAAGATTTCATTTCGGCCTTTTCATAGCACAGAATTGCATCGGCAAGATACTGTGCCTTGCCCCTGTCACGCTGCCGTTCCAAGTATTCTACGGCACGCACATGGTCTGGATTTTCCATGTCAAAGCGAACCGTAAAGCGCCCCCGGTCCTTTTTCAGCTTCATGGTTCATCACGCCCCTGTCACCGTGCAGCGGTAAAGATACTCAAAACCTTTGGCGTTCGCGTTCACATCTTCCACAAAGATGGGATGTGCCACTCTGCCGGAGACCTCGATCTGCCGCCGCAGCAGGCAGGCACCGCCGCCCACGAAGATCACGCGTCCCGTGCGCAGATCAAGCTGCCGCTCGCGCAGCGCGCCCAGCATATCGTTGACGAACTCCTGCGCCTGATATTCTACCAGCGCGGCGACTTCTTCCCCGTAACTGTTCCCCTGCTCCTGCAAGAGAATGGCATCTACATCGGTTTCCTCCAACAGAACATCCAAGTCCGAGCTTGCCTTGGAGCGGATACGGTTGTACAGCAGGATCACGCCATTTTCCAGTGAATCACAAGTAGACAGGTCAGCGCGGCCGTTCTTCAGCAGCAGATAATCCGCTGTGAAGCCGCCCACGTCCAGAATCAGTGCGCGCGGCACCGTTGCCAGTTCGCCCAACATCATGGCCGCCGCTGCAAATGCCTGCGGATAGCACTGCACATTGCGGATCAGGATACTGTACAGCTTGTCACGGTAGGAAAAGTAGGTCGGTTCCTTGCGCTTGAAGTAGCGCACGAACGCTTTGTTCTGTGCGCCGAAGTGTGCGGGCGGCAGACCGATGGCAAGGTCAATGGGCATCAGCCCGGAGATATACGCGCCCTGCGCTTCGATTTCCTCCGCAATGGCAAACAGCGATAGGATAAAGAAACGCTCGTCTGTGGTTTTGTCCTTTTGGTACGGGATGCGCTGTGCGGACAGCGTATAGTAACTGCCGCCGTATTTCAGTACATCCCTTCCGTAAGGTCTGGTTTTACTTTTCTGTACACCGGAAACGATGGCGTTCCCGTGAACGGTTTTGACCTGTTTGTTGCCGTGGTCGATAGCAATAAGCATAACATCAACTCCCTCCGATGCTTATATTTACCTTGTACGTTTTGAATACGTCATTTCCCAACAAATTTACGCATTATTTTTTCTTATACGCAATGATGCGCATTATTTATTCGTTTGCATTTCCCCGGCGGGTGCGCTATAATGGGCAAAGTAAGTAAAAACACAGGAGTTCGCCATGAACAAAACGCTTGAAATCAGTGCTATGCAGTATGATTTTCATACCTTGCTGAAAGTTTCCGATATATGCGGCCTTACCGGCGAAATCAGCTTCCATGACACGGACACAGGCTACCTCGTCAGCTTTCCCGATGATGACGGCAAAGCTGATCAGCGGATGGACGAGTATAAGAAACGGCTTGTTGATCTCGAAAACAACATCTGGAATCGGTAATTTGGGTGATCCGCCGGGGAAATTTCAATACAATTAAAGTAATAGCCCCTTCTGCTGAAATTGCATCAGCGGAAGGGGCTGTTATTATGATTTATCGGTATTTCTAACCTCTTATATGCTCTTCTTCATCTTGTCGACATTTTGCGCCAATCTGCCGCATCAAGGACAACGTCGGTAATGAACGTAGCAATATTCAAGAAGAATGCCAGTATAATAGAGGATATCGCAAACTGCCAATATCGGCTTTCCAGAGCGATGGCATTTTGACAGGTGCAGTGAGTTCCCGTCCTAGTAAGCAACAAATTGTACCTGATCATATTTTTTTGTCATTCTGCAAAGTTCAGCGGCGTAAAGTCTGTACTGCCTGCCAGCAGGTCGTCCAGCGCTATGACGCCGTAGACGTCCCAGTTCATCGGCTGGGTGTAGGTCGTGCCGTCCTTGTCCACGTCGTGTACCGTGCCGGTTTTGGTGTCGTAGGCGGCCAGCACGCGGCCCTGCTGAGCGTCCAGGATGCGGATATTCCGCACGTCCTTGCCAGGCACATAGCGCTGCTGGGTCAGCTCGGTTTTCACGCCGTCGCGGCAGAAATACTGGCGGGTCGTGTTTTCGCCCGTGCCGTTGCCGTCTTCATCGCAGCCGCACTCGTCCACCCACACCAGCCAGCCGTCGGCAAAGCCGGACAGGGAGTAGTAGCACTCCCACCCGTCGCGGGTGGTGGGAAAGCCGTCGGCCACAGGGGTCAGGGTATCCACCGCCGCGTCCACAAAGCCGACTTCCCCGCTCTGGTAGTTGCAGTTTGCCAGGCCGCCACGGCTGCCCTCGGTCAGGATGTGGTAGTCATTGCGGTAGCTGATTAGATTGCGCTTTTCCATGCCGTTGCCCTGCACCAGCACATTGCCCGTATCGCGCTCATAGCGCTGGCGCGGCGTGATGCTGCCGTCAGTTAGGTTCACGGCGCAAACCTGCATGGCCTTCGTCAGGGCGTCGTTCGTCTGTACCATCTTGGCAAAGGTCATCTGCCGGCCGCTGACTTCCAATAGCGTGTACATTTCGGGGCAGTACTCCCCTGTTCCGTCTGCCAGGTCGTCCCATGTGTAGATTCTTTGCATCTGGCCGCCTGCTGTATCCACAGCCCACAGCGTCTGATGGCGGTTATCCTCGTCCAGCAGGCTGTAATAGAGGTTCACATCGTCCACAGCCACGCCGCGGCCCACGACGGACTGGCCCGGCTCAGTGGTTGCCAGCACGGTGCGCTGGGTGTGGTCGGCGCTGATGCGCTCCCAGCGGTAATAGCTAGTCTCGTCGTTATAATAGAACAAAAGCAGGTAGACTTCGTCCCCGTCGCCGTAGCAGAGCGTCACGTTGCCGTTGCTCCATGCGGGGCAGGCGGCGCTGTCGTGGGCACAGCCGGGCAGGCTGCAAACGGGGCGGGCGTCTCCGGTCTGCTCGTCGATGGCATAGACCAGCGCGCGGCCCATCGTGTCGGTGTAGTTGATCTCCCAATCGTTGAACGCCTGGTAATACACACCGTCTGCGGCGGCAGTCAGCATCCGCAATGCCCCGCTGCCGATGCCCTGCGGCGGTTCGGCGGGGGCCGCCATGGCTTGCGTTGTTTCCGTGGCTGCGGTCAGTGTCTGTGTGCTGTTCGGCGCGGCATGGCCGCAGGCAGTCAAGACCAGCGCCAGGGCGGCAGTGATGGCAAGATATTTTTTCATGAGATTTCCTCCCCGTATTGTGTGTTCAGCGCCACAAAGGTCTGCGGCGTCATGCTGGCGGCGGAGAGCGTAACGCCGTACCCGTTGGCGTTCGCCACGGCGTAGACCTGCGCGGTCTCGCTGTAGCCTGCCGCGCCGAAATCCCGCACGGCTGTGCCCCAGTCCGGGTACTGCCAGTCGGCAAACTCGTCCAACCCCAGCAGAGTGCAATACTGCGCCACAGCGTCATCGGCCAGCGTATCCCCCTGCCCCAAATCATTCTGGTAGTTAAAATACAGCGGTGCATCGTCACTGGAAAGAATCAGCTGGATATACACATGCTCGGTATCGGCGCCTGTGTAGATCTCTTCCGGGCGGCGCACCAGCTGCGTCAGGCCGCAGGGCGCGGTGTACAGCTCCCAGCTTCCGTAGTCCAGGCGGCAGACCGAGAGCGCAGCGGCAAAGCTGTCATCGCACAGCAGCCCGGCCTCGTGCAGGGCGCGCAGCGTCCGGCGGGCGCGGGCCAGCGCACTGCCATCCATCGTGCCCGCCGTCCAGCCGCCGTCCCAGACGCTGTTGCTGCTGAGCGACACCTTCGTCACATGCTCGGCTGCGTAGAGGGTGCAGGCCGTGGCGTTGGCCCGCCCGCCTGCCGAAAAGCGCTCGTCGTCCGTGCGGGTGTGGGGCGCGGCCAGCAGTGCGCGATCCCACAGGGCGAACACCGCCAGCGGCAGTGCCAGACTGCACAGCACCACAGCGGCGCACCGCAGGAAGGGGCGCAGCGTATCAGCTTTGTGTGTCATTGTCAGCCTCCCTTTCGCTCGGCAGTACCTCCGGCACGGCGATGGTCACGGTCGTGCCGACATGCTCGGTGCTGGTGATTTCCAGCTTTGCCCCGTGGGCATTTGCAATGCGGGCGCAGAGCGCCAGCCCAATCCCGCTGCCGCCTTCGGCCCGGCTGCGGGACTTGTCCACCATATAAAATGCCTCTGTCACGCGGGGCAGGTCGGCGGCGGGTATGCCGCAGCCCGTGTCCGTGACGGTGAAAACCGCCTGCCCGGCGCGGCGCTCACACCGCAGGGTGATGGTCGCTCCCTCAATGCCCTGACAGGCGCGCTGGGCGTTGAGGATCAGGTTGCGGAGCATATCCACCCACAGGCTGCGGTCTACCCGCACCACGCACCCCGCGCTGATGACCCGCGGCACAGGCGTGCTGCCCTGCGGCAGGCTGCGCACGGTCTGCAGCAAAAGCCCGGCATCTTGGCAGGGCACCAGCTCCAGCGCCCCGGCCTGATCCAGCCCCATCAAGGCCAGCAGACTGCGGCTCAGGTTCTCCAGCCGCTGCGTCTCGTGGTAGATGTAGCCCGCTGCCTCCCGCTGGGTCTCGGTGTCATCGGGCCGGGCGCGCATCAGGTCGGCATAGCCAAGCATCGCGGTCATCGGGGTCTTGACCTCATGTGTAAACGCCGCAATAAAGTCCTGCTGGCTTTGCGTTGTTTTCGATAATTCGTTGATCTTGCCTTCCACCGCTGCGGCCATTGCATCAAAGCTGCGGCTCAGCGCGCCGATTTCGTCATCGGTTTTAACCTGAGTACGCTGGGTGTACTCACCATCGGCAATTTTCTCGCTGGCCGTCTGCAGCGCAGTCAGCGGGCGGGTCACACGGCGGCTGAACAGCACAGATGCCCCACCGCCCAATACCAGCAGCGCTGCCGATGCCGCCAGCCACGCCCGCAGCTGGGCGTCACGGGTGGCAAACACCGCGCTCACATCGTAGGCGCAGAGCATATCGGCCCGCACGCCGGGCAGATCCAGCGGCTGGGTCAGCAGCAGATACCACCGCCCGGCCGCCCGGGTCAGCTGCCAGGCGTTTTCGCCGTCAGTCAGGGCCTGCTTCAGTGCGGTGTGCGGCAGGGCCGCAGGCAGGCCGGAATAGAGCGCATACGCACCGTCCAGCCAGAGTGCCATGCTGCTGCCCGCATCGGCGGTCTGCTCGGCATACTGCTGGGCCGCGGACGCCAAAATGTAATTTTCAAACTGCGCACTGTCCGTGGCCTGAAAGATGAACCGCTCCAGCGCGTATTTTTCTTTTTCCTGCTGGGCCTGCAGGGCCGTGCGGGTGCTGGCCAGACTGCCGGAAAAGCTCTGCCCGGTCAGCAGCAGGCCTGCTGCGCCCAGCGCGCAGGACAGCAGCGCAATGCAGCCCAGAGATAGCTTGGTTGCAAATTTCATCACTGTTTCCTCATACCAGATCGCGGCCTTGCAGTGTCACCTGCACCCAATCCTGACTGCCCGCCAGATAGTCTGCTGCCGAAATGATCCCGTACTCTCCGCGGCAGGTGGTAAAGCTGTAAGGTGCGCCGTCCGTGCCGATGTCGTTTGTCGTGTAGTAGATCTCGCCGTATTTCACAAGCAGCATCGTGTCGCTGGCTGCCACAATAAACGGGCTGCGCTCCACTGCCTGATCCTTGAGCCATGTGGTCGGCAACGGGGTGTAGACGCCGGTCTCGGGGTTCAGCAGCCCCTCGCTGTCATCGCGCACCGTCACAGGGATCCAGCCGTCCGGCCTTGCGCCTTCCACGACACCGTATAATACCAGTGTCCCCTGCAGGTCAAGCTGTCGGGTCTGGGTCGTGCCAGCAGTCAGGTCGAATTTTGTCACCAGCCCGGATTCGTTCAGCAGATAGGCCGCACCGTTGCGGACAAGCTGAACATTGCCTGCATCGCCGCTCCATGTCATGTCGGTGTCGGTCATGTTGCCCGCCGTATCCAGCAGACAGAGGTTTTTCGTCTGCTCGTTCCGGGCCTGCTCATCGGCAGCCAGCCATGCGCGCAGTTCCTCATCCGTGGCGGCCTCTCCGGCCGGGTTCAAGGGCTGCTGCTGATAACATGCGCTGTGCTGCAAGACAATTTTGTCCTGCCAGCAGCCTACGGCGACATAATCCTCGCCGTCCGGTATGCTGTGGGTAAAGAAGCACGCCGCACCGCCCTCATCCAGACGCAGGACGGTAAATTCACTGTAGCTGCGCACAAAAGTATACAGTGCTGTGCCATCCGTGTACCAGACAAAGGCATTGGTCAAATCAGGTAGGTCGTCTCCCTCGGCCACGCGGCGGCGGTCACTGCCGTCCGTATTGCTCACATCCAGATATGCGCCGTCACTCTCATTGTAACGGCCATCCACAAGCCAGTAAAGCCGGTCGCCCATGGGCAGCAGCATGGCTTCCGGCACGCAGCCGTTCCGGATGGCCGTCATGTAGGCCGGGCAGCTTTCATCCGCATGGTTGCAGCCGAATTTATTGCAGAGGATGCGCTGCTCACCCGTGGAAAAATCAATCGTTGTGGCGAAGTATTGGCCGGCATCGTCAATGTTCATCGCGCTGTAGACGGCATCCCGCCCCACCGCCGCGCCCCAGGTCGTGTAAAGGGGCGTAAGCGTGTCCTGCACGGCGGGTGTTTCTGTGGTGGGCTCTGCAGTCTGCGCGGGCGCGGCGGCTGTCTCGGTGGTCGTGCCTGCAGGCATGTCCTGCGGCGCAGCCGTGCAGGCCGTCAGCGCCAGCGCCAGCAGACAGACGGTCAGCCTTGCGGTGTGTTTCATCGTGGTTATCCCCCTTTGTTTGTTGTACCCCCAGCATACCGCAGGATTGTTTCCGGTTGGTTACAGCTTCGTCACGGGCGGGTTACATTTTATTCCTTTTCCAACATATACCCGATCTGCCGCACGCTGTGCAGGCGGTCGCCAAGGTTCAGCTTGCGGCGCAGACGGGCAATGTGGGTGTCGAGCGTGCGGGTGTCACAGCCCGTGCCGTCATCGCCCCAGACGGTTTCGTACAGGTAATCCCGGTACAGCGCCTGGCCGCGGTTGCGCAAAAACAAAAGCAGCAGGTCATATTCCTTGCGGGTCAGGTGCATTTCCTCCTCACCGCGCAGCACACGGCAGGCCGCAGCGTCAACCGTATACTCCCACATTGTGTAGACGGCGGTGCTGCGCCCGGCGCGCCGCAGCACACTTTCCACCCGGGCTACAAGCTCAGTAGGGGCAAACGGCTTGACGATGTAATCATCCGCGCCGCTGTTCAGCCCGCGCACCCGCTCTGCCACGGCGTCCTTGGCTGTGATGAAGATGCAGGGCGTGCCCGTGGGCCGAATGTACGCCAGCAGATCGTACCCATCCAGATGGGGCATCATCACATCGAGCAGCACCAGATCATAGCGGTTCTTTTCCAGCAGATTTGCCGCCGCGCGGCTGTCGGTCACGGCCTGACAGCGGTAGCCCGCCTCCGTCAGGATGCGCCGTACCAGCATGGCAATAGCGGCTTCGTCGTCCACAATCAGAATCGGCTTCATTCAACAATCCCCCTCTATAATCCCTATTGTACAACAGAATGTTACATTTCGGTGAACTTTTAGCCAAAATTTACAAACCCAGTTTGCAAGCTACTTTGCCACGTCACACGTGAGCATAAAGTAATAGCCCCTTCTGCTGAAATCACATCAGCGGAAGAGGCTGTCCTTTTAACCTATGTGGTTTTCTTCATTTTTCCAACATTTTACGCCGATCTGCCACATCAATGACAAGCCCGGTAATAAAAGCGGCAATATCCAAGAAGAACGCCAATACAAGAGAAAATGCTGCCAGCTGCCAATATGGGCTTCCCAGATAAATCAGTGCCTGATCAACAGGGTTATGCGCTGAAATGTAGAGGCGCTGTGCATCGTCCAACTTATCAAGGGCATCTGCACGGTCATACTCCTGCCCGCTGTCACTGACAGGCAGACCACTGATTGTTGCCTTCAGACGCTCAATTTTCTCTGTCCATAGGGGCTCCCAGTTTTCCTTATCCTGTGCAGTGTCTGCCGTCATGCTGTTGATCTGGTTTTGCAGCGCGTCACCTGATGATTTCAGGACTGCGTAATCCTGCACCTTGCGGATGAAACTGTCCATATCATTCAATAATGTCTGAAAATCCGCATCCGATCCACTGTCCTGTGCGGCTTGCAGCTGCTCAAACACGGTGCGTGCCTGCTGTTCAATAGCTTCCGTATCCACATCCGTCTGGAGCAGCGCACTTTGGATACTACGCAGCGCCTGACCTGTCTGCACGGAGGCTGCATTTCCGGCAATTCCCAGCACACCTGCGTATCGCTGCAGGATTCCCTGCGCCTGCTGATAATCCTGTAAGTCCTGTTGTTGCTGATTTAGCGTATCCTGCAAGTTACTCAATCGGGATGCCGCACTGTTATAGGCACTCTGCAAAGCGTTAGTATTACTTCCATACGGCGCATTTCGCAACGCACTGGCTGCGCTGGTTTGCGCATCTGCTGCTGCCGTTAAGGCGTCCTGCGTCTGGCTTATCTGCTGCGTCAGCTGTTCGATGCGCGTTTCCACCTGTTCGGTAAGCTGTGTCAGTGCTGCGGCAGCCTGTTCGCGCACGCCGGAGGATGTTCCCTCCTGCGTGGCGGTCTGCATCGCTTGGATTGCCGAAGCAATTTCATTTTTTGCCGCAAAGTCCGCATTATCGGCGTAGCTTGCCTTGTCCGCTGTCAGATCTAAGCCGGAAGGATTCTGTGTTGTTTCGGTATCGGCGGTCTTGCTGGCAGTGTACAGAGCCGCCACCTCGTCGCCCAGTGTTTCCCGCAGTGCATCACTGCTGATTTGTACAAATTCATCTGCTTTGTATAGTTCGTTTCGGTACACGGACTGAACCAACAGGCGGCTTTCGGTCTGCCAGCTTTTTTCATAGACCGTGCCAACGATAAAAACATAGCTGAACCACGAGGAGCAGAACAAGACAACGCCGCTGAGCGCCAGCACGCAGATTTTGCCGCGCAGACTATGTATCCAGCGCCAGAAGGTCGGCAGGTAAAAGTTCAGTCCCAGCAGGATGCTTTGTATGGCAAACGAGGCAAGATTTGCCTGCCACGCCTGTGAAAACACATAGTCCCGCATGCCCTGTGCGGTACTCCACCAGGAAACGATTGCCAACAATACTGTGGCAAGGCGCAGCAGTGTCAAAATCATTCCCTGCGAGTTTGTGGCTTTTGGTTTTAGCTGTCCCCCTACTTTTTGTAGGCGATTCCAAACATTGGTTTCGCTTGCTCCTGTCTCTTGCTCAACCGTTGGTTGCAACACTGCCTGTATCAACAGCGAAATTCCTTGAACAACTGCTACCAGTACCCACATACCGCAGAGACTGTTCATAAAGATTCCCGTATCGCTCAAAGGAGTGGGAATTCCGGCTACGCAGGTATTGAACACAAATGCCATCAGTGTAATAAAACCTGCCGCGGCGATCGCCGCGGATTTTTCTGTGCCTTTTTCCCCACGCAAAAGCCCCACATAGCTGAAGAAATTCAGTACCAACAGCAAAATGTTCACGGTGACCACGCCGGATGGATTGGAGGAAGCCATCTGCTGGCACAGCAAAACCACCGCCGCAGTCAATGGCGGTAAAAGAAAAGATTGTCGTTTCCAGAAGCCGCCTTTATCCGATTTGTTCTCCATCATTATGCCCCCTCGCGCTCTGATTATTTCCTGTACACTTTATATAATTAGCATACCATAGCTTTCTGCATTTGCACAACGGGTCGCCATAAATTTTACATTCGCTTCGCATGATTGGCAAGATACTGCACCGAACTCTAACCAAGTTATATATTTGCACCACTTCACAAAAGGTCCTCTTTCACAGCGAAAGAGGACCTTTTGTTTACTTACATCCCAGTATTTCCAATGCCCTTGACAGGGGCATCACTTTCTGGCACTTGGCCTTTTGGGAATCATACCTTACTTTCTTACCGTCCGGCATCACCGCTATGGCGTTTTCTGTCAAGATGGCCGCTTTCAATTTGGGAACATAGCGATGCACCTTCCCCTGCCGGTCAATCTTGGCATGAGACATGATAAGTTCTGCCGTTCCCAGTTTGATTTTTGCTCCTTTTGGCAGCGGTGAAAGCCATTTGTAGGTTTCACGCTCCGAGGCAGTATCCCACATAGAATACTGGTAAACTCGCCCGCTAAAGAAGCTGTCCTGCTGTTCCCTATATTCAAAGTGTTCTGTCTGTTGCGTTACCATCTGCGCCACACGGGCGGCATTCAGTTCCATCTCCTCTAAGCAGATGTACTCGTGCCGTTGATGCTCACAGTAGTAACCACAGCTGATATTGACCGCCGCTGTTTCCAGATACGGTGCAATGTAGGATATATCACTGCACGAACCACCTGCCGTCTCGAACCCGAACGAAGTAACGAAGTCCTCAAACTCCGGGTTATCGCAGCGGTAAAACACGGCATCATTGCTGCCCCGGCGGTCGAGCTCTACGATGTAGTTTACCCGCGGTCGTAAAGAACCTTTTGTGAATTTCTTTGCCCCTACACAGCCGACTTCTTCATCCTCACAGAACAGCACATGACATTTTGTTGTACGCAGGATCTGTAAAATCATCCAGACCCCGCATCGGTCATCGCCGCCGATTCCCTGCGGTGACATGGCTACAGCCCCGTCTGCCGAATAGCATACCTGTTCGACAGGCTGACGGTGAACCGTGTCCATGTGGGCCACCAGCAAGACAGGAATCGTTCCCTCGGCATACAGGTAGCCGGGCTTATCGGTAACGGGGTAACCCCTGCTTTTCAGCTCGGCTTTTAACCGCTTTTTCAATTCCATCTGCGGCAGACGCAGAATGGTTTCAAACGTCAATTCTTGCATGGATTCCTCCTTTATGCGGCAAGGCCGTTCATCTGGTTCGGGCAGAAACGATTGGCACCGATGGGAAGGCAGTCACTATGGATTATGCAGTTTCCGCATACATCAACTACCTGCGCATAGCAGGCAGGGCAAATTCCGCGCTGCTCGCCGGATCGGGCGATTCCGATGCGCGGCATACCGATAAACTTTTCTTTGCAAACCGCACATTCATAGCTGCACTCATTGCAATAAAAGTGTTCATCAATATAGCGCCCATATCCATGCACCGTTTTGCCGCAGCCTTTGCAGACAAACATATTGCCGCACTCTGCACAGCGTATGGAACGGTGGTTCTTCTGTTCTCCACCGCAGCAAACACATCGAGCCACGGAACCAATCGTCATTTTGCTATAGCCGATCTCCCCTTTCAGCAGAGAGGCAACCGCATACCCATACGCATAGTCAGGATAGTGGTTGCTGTCCGCCGCAGATTCGCAGTAAGGTTCGGTTTCTTTTCCACGCTTGATCGACCATAGGTTCGGTTTGTCAAGGCAGACCGCGATAGCCTGTTGGACGATGCCTCGATACAGGGTTTTCTGGTCTTCCAAATCTGTAGGATACAGGCGTGATTGCAGCAAAACATTTTCCTTATAGCAGAAAATTTCTCGCGTGATGCGAGGGGCTGTATGAAAGTTCTGCGTGTACTCGTCGCTGACCGTGAAGAAAATCATACTGACGGCATCGCCCATATAGGACTGGCAGCCGCCGCGATAGCCGCCGCCTTCTAAGCAATGGCAGGAACTCCAAGTGTTGTCGCGGTTGGACATTTCGAGGAAATCGCAGGGGTGGATTGACAGCACTGCAGTTTTTTCGATATGTGCCGGGTTCAGAGCATCGGCCAGCCGTGCAAACAGTGCATTGTATGGTTTGACTGTGCGCACATAACGGTTGTCCGGCTCACCTGCTTCGGTTTCTTCCTCAATCTGGTCAAGATGGAATTTCAGGCAGAGCCGATTGATAATGCGGCTCGCCTTTTGTCCCGGTGCGCACTTGATGCCGCCGTACTGCCTGATTGTGTCCAAGCGGTACTCGTTTGGTATCCGGGCATAGTCTGCGGTTGCCGCGCGCAGGGCGGTTTCAAAGTTCTCATACACCGTATCATCCGTGCAGGCCCTACGGCCCAGTTCCTGTATGGCGGCGCGCGTTTCATCTACCGTGATACGGTCAATCTCCCGGCGCTCCTCCACACGGAACACGATTGCCAGTTCTTTCTCGTTCCATAGTGGATGCTTGCGCAGGAGCTGCAAAAGCCCCTGCTTCTGTTCGCACCACTGTGTAAGGTTTGCTGTGACGCCTTCTTCCGAAAACGGCTTTTGATACTTGTGCATGACCTCGTAAAATTGCTGTTTGAGTTCGTCCATCATTTTGATCTCGCCTTTCTTGATTTTTTATTTTTAACGCCGGGCGGCGCTAAACCAAAATAAAAAAAGCGAGAACAACTTTTCTTCGCTGCCAATAGCAGCACAAAAGTCATTCTCACTTTACGCGGGGCATCCCCCCAGCGGATAAAAAATGCCCGCAATGCGCAGACCAGACGGTCAACGGCATTGCAGGCACAAAGTACAAAAATAACAACGTGCATCATTGCAAATTGCTTTGCACGACACATAAATCACTTACATTAGTATGATACCATAATTTGCGGAAAACGTCAAATTGTTGAAGATGTGTCTTTTTGCGCCAGCAATCAAAGTATCCAGATATCCACGCTTCTCGATATCCGCAGTCAGCGCAAAGATTTTTCTTTCTTTTAAAAAATACAAATTCCTTATGGTCTCGCTACTTGACAAATTTATGCTGACTTTTGTAGAAGAAGCCGAACCGTCCACT